>CBDCFQ010000001.1:0-8319 GCA_965216345.1 Candidatus Nitrosopumilus sp. | reverse complement strand
TTTTAGCTATAGTTGTAACTCATAATTCTATATTTTTGTTTATGAGTTGTATTTGGTTTACATGTTGCAGATTAATCTAAACTGCAAGAATCTGTTTAGAATTGTTATAAACTGCATGCTAGAATTATCTTACAAACGTCTTACAAACGTCTTACAAACGTCTTACAAACTGTATTCTACTGTATAGAATTGTAAGACAAACGTAGGCATGTTAACTTCTACGATTGTTATTTATGATTATTCTACGGTTTCCAATGCCTGTTTTTCGATATACCATATGCCTGTTTTTTTGTAGAGATAGAAAAAAACAGAATTTGTAAGAAACAGAATTTGTAAGAAACAGAATTTGTAAGAAATTGCAAGTATTCATCATCAAGAAACAGAACTTGAAAGAATTTAGAAGTATTAATCATCAAGAAATACAATTTGTTCAAGAATACTATTTTTTTTAAATATCTAATTTTTATTCCGCTATTTATCTATGGAATTTCACAAGATTTGTACTTGAATGGGAGATTTATCAAAACTATCTGAATATATTCAAATATTTTAACATGTTCTAATTAATTTGATTTATTTTTTCTACAAATTTTACACCATGATTGAGCTCGTACTATGCCCTCCATATTGCGAAAACCAAATTTTTCTTCAATATTTTTTCGTGAAGTAGCAACCAAGTTACATTTGGGACATTTTGCACGTTCAGATGATGAAACGTCACTTTTTGTATGTTTGTTAATTACTCCTTTGACTTTACTTGGATGAAATGCAACATCCCACATCCATGTGCCATATCTTCCATCTTCATTAACTACATCAACCCATGTTTCTAACTCTCTTCGCTTTACTCTATTTTGTTCATCATCGATTCCTTTTATTTCTAGTACAAGTGTCGAATTGTTTTTTAGTTTTATCAAAAAATCTGGCCAATAATCGTGAATTATTCCATTGTAAATGTATTTTATGTTAAATCCAATATGATCATTCTTAACCCAAGATATGACATTTTTGTTTCGTTCTAACTCTTGACCTGTGCTCATCTCCCATTTTGAGTCATATACGGCAAGATTGATGTGGGATTTTATTGCATGTTCTGCAGGTTTTTTTGTGTACCATGGACGTATGTCGGAAGTTGATTTTATTGGTTTGATTTCATTAAGGTGTATGTTTCTATTTTTCACACTATCTAATGTAATGGCCTTGTATACATGACCTACAACTTTTTCCATGTTGTATAGGATTGTCATCTTTGCTCGTAATAAATTGTCTTGGGTGTCAATCACTTTTACCTTTCCAGAACTCATAAACTCTTCAACTAACTTTACAATTTGAACCAAAAGAAATTCTTTATTTCCTTTCCAGTTTGGCATCATATCATCGTAGACATCCTTTGCAGCAACAAACACTATTCTTTGAAGTCTGATCTCTTTGTTTAGATTAACTAGATCGATCTCTGACATCTTGTCAACATGTGGTTTTCCTTCTAGGATCTGTGCCATTCCTACAGAAGTAGCGATTCCATAACTAGACAAATTTAATGTGTTGACCTTTGTCCAATCTACTTTTAACTTTGGCATATGGTCTACATCAATTCTATCTATGTTTGGCCAGGATATTTTATGTTCTATTTTATTTGGATCTGACTCGATGATTGTAGTTGGTGTTGTAGGTCCGGGTGGGGTTCCAATCCCACCTTCATGTGGAAGAAACGTAAATGGCACACCAAACACATTAACATGTTCGGGTGAAAACAAACCTGTTTTGGGATCTATCTCATACGATGTTCTTCTAAGACCTCTGCCTACTACCTGTTCACACAAGAGTTGACTGGAAAACGCTCTTAGACCCATAATATGAGTCACATTCTTGGCGTCCCATCCCTCTGAAAGCATCTGAACAGCTACAATGTGTCTTATTTGTTCTCCAAGCTTATCTTTCTTGCCTATGGTATCCACTTTTTCTCTTAGAATTTCAGAAGCATCATTTGATTCTGATGAATCTCTTTCTTCTGCTTTATTGATTGTAGTAGAATCAATATGTAGTAAATGTTCTAGTGTTGATAATTCTTTTAGATCAAATTTATTATGTTCAAATGAATACATTATACGAGCTGCTGTATGTGTTTTGTTGCATACAGTAATCATCACCGGAGGAATCATTGATCCTTGTTTATCCCATATTTTTTTTGTTTCTAACCAATCTTGTCCAAGCAAAAGATATGCATTTTTAATCAAACTAGGAAATCTTTCATTTGGCTTTGCATTTCTGTTCAAATCTGATTTTACTTCGGGATCTTGATATATGTGATAAAATTTTGAACGATAATCTTCAGAGAATTTGTTGCTGTCATCTCGTATTGCGATTCTTGGCGTTTTTGTCAAGCCTGATTCAATAGCATCATTGAGTGAAAAATCAGAGATTATCCAATCAAATAGCGTATCTTCAGAGACATTCTTACCTGATGGGATAAATGGTGTTGCTGAAAAATCAAAACAATTTATAATATTTCTAGCATCATGTATTTTATCCAACCCCTCAATCCAACGTTTGTCTCGTTCTAATTCTGTCTTTGATATGTTTTTTGTCTGCTCATTGTTTGCTCTATATGCATGATGTGCTTCATCATTTATGACTAGAATATTTTTTAATTCATGATTTAAAATTCTTTTTGAGAATACTGTGTTGCTTTCTCTTCCAAGCTTTACAATACTTCTTGGTGTATCTGTCTCTGGCATGAGTGTGTGCCAATTATGTATAGTAAATTTTCCCTGCAACAGTCGTTCAAAAAGAGATTCTGGGACAATACTAAACATATCATAAAAATTGTCATCTTTTGTAGGAAGTAATACTTGTAGTCTTGACTTTACAGTAAGTCCAGGTGTCATTATGAGTATATTTTTTGAGAATCTTGTATCTTGATGATACGTTGCTTTGTTTATTACCTGCCATACAATCAGCATTGCCATCACCACTGTCTTCCCTGAACCTGTGGCCATCTTACAGCATAATCTTTGAAACAACCCTCCATCTGAGGGAATAACAATTCCTTGTTTTTCAGAATCCACAGATTCTACAAACCAGATAAATGTTTCAATTGCTTCCAACTGACAGAAAAAGAACCGATTTTCTCTTTTGGATTTATCGTTCCAAAAATCTAATAGTTGTTTTGTAATTCCTGTAATTCCTGGATAACCCCGCTGTTTCCAATCTTTCACTTTATCTCTGATTCTATTAACTAGTTCTAATTCTCTAAATTCTCCTGGATCATCAAATGTTTTACTGTCATTTGATGCAATGAGAAATCCTGCAGCTCGTCTTCCCGAAACCAGTTCAAATTTTCTTTTTAAACGATCATACTTCCAGTGTTGTGTAGGTTCATGATATGGATTGCAAATTATGAGATTTTTTATTTCAGACATGTTCCAACTGTATGATTTTTAGTGATTCAATTCCTCTGTCATCGATGATCTTGACTGCTGCTCTTTTGTTTGGGCCTATTTCAAATGGAATTGATTCAGTTCCTTGATATTTTACAATTAATTCCGCATCAATTTGTGCCTGTAATGTCTTTGCAAGCTTGCCCCATCCATCTGATTTTGATTCCATTGGAAAGAATACTTGTTGTGGATAGACACTTCTACCATCGTAATCAGTGTCAAGCATCCACATTGCAATCTTTGAAGAACCTCCTGATTCTATCTCTCCTGTATTGGTATTATAATAGTCAAACCCATTAACAACAATTACATATTTGCCATCTTTGTTTTGTATCTCTACATCGGGTTGACCCATAAGCCAAAATGATTCATTACTTGAACGTTTCTTTTTTAAATCTTGTGTTAAAAGATCCTTGTTCATTTCAACTTTGAGAATTGTGATCTCTGGCCAATTTAACTCATCAATATCTTTTGCAGCTTCCGGATCAAATTGCATTGCAGCGAAGATTATGATTTTTGGTTTTGGTACTAATGTTTGAGCTTCATCTATTGCAAGTGCAACTTGTCTTTGCTCTAGTGGTGCATGTTCAGGGCCAAAAGAAACCATAACTTTTTTTGGAATGTCTTCTTTTGTTTCTGCATTTACATGAAGCCACCTTGTTGCAGGATGTATCTCTACTTTACTAAATTCAATTTTTTGACCACCTTTACCTCTAATTCCTGTTTTTAATAGTTCATCGCGCCATTGTTGTTGATGCGTCATTTGCCTATTTAGAATATCGTGTTGTTCAAAATCATCATGTAGTATATCTAGAGATTTTACTATGGGTGATGGTACTGCCTCTACAGTAAATGGGCCTGTAATTCTCACTTTATGTTTATCTTGATCAGGTTTATCATAAAGTGTTTCTGTGGGATTTTGTTCTTCATTAACAATTGATCTTAAAGAAACATGCGGAACCTGTTTATACAGAAACCCTCCAATAATTCCCATTTTACTATCTTTTAATTTATAATAATCATAAATTGCAATCATTAATCTCTGTTTTGCAATTGAAATGGACACACGTGATGTATCACAGGTGATCCATCGCCTGCCCCATTTTTCTGCAAGAAATGCAGTAGTTCCAGAACCACATGTTGGATCAAAAACTAAATCTCCTGGATCTGTACATAGTAGCATACATCTTTGTAATACTTTGACAGATGTTTGAACAACATATCGTTTATTTACAGCGCCCTGTGTATCGACCCATACATTAGTAAGTTCGGTAATTGGAAAATTATCTAAATATGCTTTGTATCTAAGACTATTTTCCGTGGTTAAAAGGTATTTTAATTCCTTTAATTTATTTAAACCTTCTATATTTGTTCTCCATTGATAATTATTGCCGGGATGATATGTTTTACCTTTGTATGGGAAATCTATCGTAGCTGTTTTACTAAATCCAATACGTTTTAAAGGGAATGATTGAAAAATACGACAAGTATTTGGAATTATTTTTGGATTTGTTTTTTCTTGCTCCGTCATTTTTCTTATGTTTCCTTCTTTATCTTCTATTGAATCATATCCTCGTTTTATCCAATCTTCCAGTTTTTTATCCAAAAAAAGTTTATGAAATTTAAGTTTCTTTTTGCTTTTTGCAATCCACACAATATAATCTGACGTTGTTGGAAGCAATGAGGTGGTGTCCCCAGAAGTAGTTCGATAAGTAATAATGTTGACAAAATTTTCCCTGCCAAAAATTTCATCAATTACGCATTTCGCTATTCCTAAATTTTCAATTCCAATTTGTACAAAACAAGAACCTGTCTCTGTCAACAGTTTTTTAGCAAGTAATAATCTGTCCCGTAAATATGTCAAGTATGAATGAATTCCCAATTCCCAAGTATCTCTAAATGCCTTAATCATCTCTGGTTCTTGTGTTAGATCTTCATCTTTCCCATCTGCAACTTCTTTTTTGTTTACAAAAGGTTGAAAGTTTGAACCATATTTGATTCCGTATGGAGGATCAATATAGATCATCTGTACTTTTCCTTCCATTCCTTCTTTTTCTAGCAGTGAATTCATCACTAACAATGAATCTCCTGCAATCAATCGATTGGTCCAATTTTGCTCATGTTTGTAAAAATCGATGGCTTCTCGTAATGGTGGGTTGTTTTCTGACATTTCAAAAAAATTAAACAAAGTTTCTTGTGTTGTTTGTTTTGGTTTCATTGCTTTTTCAAGAATAGTGATTGGATCAATTCTTTCATGAACATGTAAGGAAACTGTGTCTACATCAAATTCTGAATTTTCTGATTTCCCTGACCACGTTAATTGTGGATCTAAACGTGGGTCAAAAGCATATTTTTTGGTAGGCTGATCAGGATCAGTCTTTGGAGTTACTAGACCCACAGGAGGATTGTTCTTTCTTTTTCTATCCTCGTGCGTGTATTGTTTTATTTTTTCAGAATTTAATTCAGGATTTTTTTTACTTTTCAAAATATGCTCTCTTTTTAAGTATTTAACACTATGAATAATAGTGTTACACTAGATATTCTATGCTTATGACTTTAGATAAAGATTATTTTTTATTTTATTGTGAATGGAAAAAATCCCAATCTGACCATTATGTTGAGAATTTTGGCAAAGAAAGGTGTTTATGATATTTTATTGTATATACAAAATTACAACGGATTACATTATAATGATGTTCTAAACTATGCCATGCATAATCATCTCTTTAAAAGTCGTGCAACCGTTACAACTATCTTAAATGACCTTACTGCATATCACTTACTTGATAAAGAAAATACGACAAAACCTAATAGAACTTGTTACAAGGTAAATGAAAAAGGTCATAAAATGATCAAATGTTTAGAAAAAATTAAAAAAATTATAAAATAACACAAATATTTGGTTCAAATTAAATCTTTGTCTTGGATTCAATATTTTATAGGAAAAATAAAGTTATTTGATTATTTCATTACTGTATATTTTAATTTACAATAATTCTTTATCTATAAATTTTTTATCTTTTAATATATTTTAGATATTTTTGATTAATTGCCTCATAAATTATTTTTTCAATCTAAAATTTACTGTTCTATGTTTTTTAATCTTTTATTTCTTTTTGTAACTATGTTTTTTAATTTTTCTTCGATTTTGAATCTTTACATTAAAAACAATCTTATGTTTTTTTGAATTTATTGTTAATTATGTTTAATATTTGTAAATGCATCGCTAGAAATTTTTAAAACTAATCAATAGCACTATTTACTACTCATACTCTTTTACTGGGATTATTGGGATTTTACAATTTAGGAACAAACCCATACCTAGAATTATCTTACAATTTGCATTCTACTGCATAGAGTTGTAAGACAAACGTAGGCATGTTATCTTCTACGATTATATTCTATAGTATTCTATTGTTATTCAATCCTGTTTTCTAATCATTCCCATGCCTGTTTTTCTAAGCTCTACAAAAAACAGAACTTGCAATAAACAGAACTTGTAAGAAATTACAAGTATTCATCATTAAGAAATGCAATTTGTCTAAGAATACGGTTCTGCCAAGTTATCAATAGATGAAATGCGAATTTTCTCGGTATTGTTGATTTTGAGTGATCTGTAACTGCAATAGGAATGAATTTGTTTGCGAGACCAATATGTCTAACAGTGCCAAAAACTTTGACAGTCAATATTTGAGTTTTAAAACATTTGATAATCATGGTGCAGTTTTTGTTTAAAATATTTTCAACTTATCTTAAAACGCATAATAGACAAATTTAACACAAACAATTCTCTATAATTCATCTGTTTTGGACTAGAATCATAAAAATTAATGAAATTCATAAGATCAGTTGCACAATTGATTTAATTTGATATCATCATCTCAATGTTTTCTTACAACAAGATTCAAAGCTAGGAAAAACCATTCTCAATTCATGTTCAACCACACAAAACTGACAAAAAGACCAAAACAGTTCCTCCTATCCGTAACGGGACTGACTGTTCCACAATTTGATTCCCTGTCAAAAGAAATCAAAAAACAGTACAAAGCCACAGAAGAGACACACGTCTATCAAAAAAGAAAAGACTGCAAGAGATTGGTGCAGAACACAAGTTTGATCTATCCCTCAAAGACAGAATTCTAATGTTTATGATATACTATCGAATGTACACAACAATGACATGCTGGGGATGATTTTTGATCTGGATAAATCAAATGTAATGAGGGACATTAGATATTTAGAGCCTGCAATAAAACAACTAGTTCTGATTCCTGCCAAAAAATATGTAGATGTCAAAAAGCTCAAAACCGTGCAAGAGTTACAACGGTTCTTTCCCGAATTAATTGTAATTATAGATGGAACAGAACAGCCAACCAATCCCAAGACCAAAAGATCGTGCCAAAAAAATCGTACTATTTAGGCAAAAAGAAAGAAAAAACACACACAGTACAAAATCAGATTGCAATAAATCTTGATAGAGTCATAATCCACAAGTCTGCACATTCTCCAGGCAGTCATCATGATTACAAAATATACAAGGCAAAACATCCGGTACTGCCTGAGGAGCTGTTACAATTTTATGATCTTGGGTATTTGGGAATTCAAAAAGACTTTCCAGACCAAATCAGCATTCTGCCATACAAGAAAAAGAAGGACAGAGAGCTAAGCGCATCTCAAAAGGAATGGAACAGATCCCAATCTAAAATCAGAATCAAAGTTGAGCATGTCATTGCTCAAATCAAGAAATTTAGAATTAGTGATGTGTTTAGGAACAAATTATGCAGATATGATGGAACAAGTGAGATTGTATGTGGAATTGTTAATTTCAAGATAAGATGGAAAGACGATCTTGTTGTGATTTCATGACATTACAGAAGAATTG